>NZ_NHML01000074.1:0-7560 GCF_002165735.1 Rhodococcus sp. NCIMB 12038 | reverse complement strand
GCGCGGCAGTTGATGTATGCGGTGGCCACCGATATCGATACCGGTCGGCGGTGTTCGTTGGAGGCGTCGATGTGCAAGTTGGTGGCGACGGAGATGGCGGAGCGGGTGACCAGTGAGGCGGTGCAGATCCACGGCGGTGCCGGGTACACCACGGACTTTCAGGTGGAGCGGCACTGGCGGGATGCCCGGTTGACGAAGATCTTCGAGGGCACCAGCGAGATCCAGATGCGGATCATCTCCGACGAACTGCTGGGGAGGGCCGCCGAATGACTGCATCCACGGTCGGTGATCGCACGGTGAGCGATGCCCGGCGAGTCTCTGAACTCGCACTGTCCCTGCCGGAATCGTCGTTGACGGGAATCGCCGTGGCGGGGCTGCTCGCCCCGCGACCGGTAGTCGGAGCCACACGCACCGGGCTGCAATGGAATTCGCAGTCGGCGGTAGCGGACGACGACGTCGTCCGCGTCGAATCCGTCGTCACGCGGGTCGAACAGTCGACGGACGGAGCAGTCCTCGACCGGCACGTGCGACTCGTCGACGACGGCGGGTCGATCCGCGAGCAGGGCATCGAGACGTGGCGTCTGTCCGACCCCGCTGGAGTCCGATACGACCCGGCGGTCGACTTCTGCACCCCCGTCTGGGGAGAGGTTCTCCGCGAATCGCTCTCCTCCGACCCTGCCTTCGCGTCCTCGCTGGCGACGTGGGACGGCACGGTGGGCCTGCGCTGCACGGACGCCTCGGGCGGCGCTCGCGAGGTGCATTTGCGGATCTACCGCGGCCGGATCATCGACGTCGCGCGCCGCGTCCCGGGTGGGGCCACGTTCACGCTCGTCGTCCCGGCCGTGACGTGGGTCGACCTGATCGTCGCCGAACACAACGACTTCATGCGCCGCGCGATCAGCGGTGAATTCTCCTCCAGCGGCGACGGGTACGAGTACCTGCGACTCACCAAGCCGCTCGACATCGTCATCGCCCATGCCCGCACCGCCGCACGTGAGTGGCGCCGCGTGCCGGAGCACACTTTGCCACTCACGTGCGGAAGGGAGGCCCGGTCGTGATCGAGGCCCGGTACCTGGACATCGACGGCGCGCTCGGCTTCGTCGAAATCGTCACCCCCGACAATCGTCCGGACAGCGAAACACCCACCGTGCTGTGCCTGCACACCGCGGGGCAGAGCGGAGTTCAGTGGCGCCATGCCGCGTCCGCATTGGCAGACCGCGGTTACCGGGTGATCGTCCCCGACCTTCCGGGGCACGGGCGTTCCGAGCCCGCGGTCGACGGCCCGATCACCAGCATCGTGGTGTTCGCGGACTGGCTCGGGAAGGTCCTCGACGCCCTCGCCGTCGAACGGCCCTTCGTCATGGGATGTTCCATCGGAGGCAAGTTGACACTCGAACTCGCGACCCGCCCGTCGCGGCCGCTGGCCGGGGCGATCGCCATGGAAGCCGAGGCCGGTCCCGGCCGCGTCAACGTCGGCGGATTGCGCCGCGAACTCGAGGACGTCGCCGGACCCAGCCGCGCCGACCGCACGTATCTGGGCACCCTGGCGTCCATCGGGCGGTCCGTGCCCGAAACTCAGGCCCGCCTGATCGCCACGATGCACAAACGCGAGGACCCGGAGATCTCGTCCTCGGACCTCATCGCCTGGGGAACACACGACGTGCGGGACCGTCTCGCCGACATCACCTGCCCCATCAGGCTCGTCGCCGGAGCGCAGGACCCGTGGATCCGGGCCGGACTCGTCGAGCAGGCGGCAGCGAGAATCGAAGACGCCCGTCCGGGATCGACGACGTTCACCCTGCTCGACGACATCGGCCACTACCCCATGGAGGAGATCGACGATTTCGCCTCGGTGGCGGACGGCTGGCTGACGGAACTGCGCACGGCGGCGGTGCTCTCGTGACGGCGCACGACACGGCCACGCGCCGTGACACCCTCACCGCGCTGCTCGACGAACTCGTGACGGCCGACCCGCAGGCCGCCGTCACGATCGACGTCGTCGACGGCGAACCGCTCGTCTCGAGCCGCGCCGACCTCCGCGACCGCGTCGAGGCACTGAAGTCGGAACTCTCGAGGGTCGGTGTGCGCCGCGGCCAGTGCGTGGCGGTGCTGCTGCCGAACTGGTCCGATGCACTCGTCTGGCAGCTCGCCTCTTCGGCCGTCGGCGCACACGTCATCGGCGTCAATACCCGGTACAACACGCACGAGATCGCGCACATCCTCACCTCCGCGCGACCCGCGGTGGTCGCCGTGGCCGACCACTTCCACGGCCTCGACCTGTTCGGGCGACTCGACGAGGCGCAGCAGTCCGTCGACCTCCCGGCCCCGGCGGTCGCGGTGGTGCGCGGCCCGGCGGCCGCGGGCGAGGCGCCCGATCCGGCGCGATTCGACCTCGGCGGCGGCGCCTGGACGGCGGGCAGCGCGGACACCGGCGGTGTGCGGGTGCCGGAGACCCCCGACATGGCAACCACCACCGCCGCGGGCGAGCGGGCGGACCCCGGCGACCCGCTCGCCGTCGCCTTCACCACGTCCGGATCCACCGGCGTCCCGAAACTCGCGGCCCATCGGGAATCCGCGGTGGTCCGGCACGCGCGAGCCGACGCCGTCGTCCTCGACATCGAACCCGGCGACGTCACGCTCTGTGTGCTGCCCGTGTCGGGGGTGTTCGGATTCAGCACCGCCCTGGCAACTCTCGCCGGTGGCGGCGCCCTGCTGATGGAACCCGTCTTCGACGCCGCGGCCACGCTGGACCGCATGCAGTCGCTGAAGGTGACCCACGTGGTCGGCGGCGACGACCTCTTCACCCGCCTCCTCGACACCTGGCACGGGGGTGACCGCGCCGACCTGTCTTCGCTGAAGCGGCTCGGGATCGCCGACTTCCTCGGCCGTTCGCACGAGGTGGCCGCATGGGTCCGGGACGAATTCGACGCCGTCACCACGGGCGTCTTCGGGTCTTCCGAGGTGTTCGCACTGATGCTGCTGTGGGATGTCGCCGACCCGGAAGCCCTGCGCTGGAACGGCGGTGGGCGCCCGGTGGAACCCGCCATCGAGATCCGGATCGCCGACCCACTGGACGATTCCGCTCTCCCCGACGGCGAACAGGGCGAGCTTCAGGTACGCGGACCGAACGTCGTCGACGCGTACCTCGGCAATCCGGACGCGGCCGCGCGCGCGTTCACGTCGGACGGATGGTTCCGTAGCGGCGATCTGGCCGTCGCGACCGGCGAGGGCGGCTACACGTACGTGTGCCGGATGGGCGACGTGCTCCGGTTGCGCGGATTTCTGGTGGATCCCGCCGAGATCGAGCACCGGATCGCCGAACACGACGGCGTCCACCTCACGAAGGTCGTCGGAGTCACCGGCGGCGGCGGTTACACCGAAGCTGTCGCGTTCGTCGTCCCGGCCGAGAACGCCGACGTCGACGCCCAAGAGCTCAAGTCGTGGTGCGCAGAGTCGTTGGCGGCGTTCAAGGTTCCCGCCGCCGTCCACATCATCGAGGAAATGCCGACCACAGTGGGCGGTAATGGAGCCAAGATCCGAGCGGTCGAACTGCGCGAATGGGCGCAGCGGTGGACCGATCACGAAAGGGATTTCCGCAGTGCCTGAAAACTCGACCGCGCAGGCGACCGACGTCGTCGTCTGTGAGCCCCTGCGCACCCCCGTCGGCCGGTACGGCGGCCAGTTCAAGGACGTTCCCGCCGCCGACCTCGGCGCCCGTGTGGTGTCCGAACTGATCCAGCGCACCGGAGTGGATCCGGGCAGCATCGACGACGTGATCTTCGGTCAGTGCTACCCGAACGGCGAGGCACCCGCCATCGGCCGCGTCGTGGCCCTCGATGCGGGACTGCCGGTGACGGTTCCCGGTCAGCAACTCGACCGTCGCTGCGGATCGGGTCTGCAGGCTGTGCTCGACGCCGCGATGCGGGTGCAGACGGGGATCGCCGAACTGGTGATCGCCGGCGGCGTCGAATCGATGAGCCGCGCCGAGTACTACACCGAAGCGATGCGCTGGGGAGCCAAGGGCGCCCCGGCGGCGCTCCACGACCGGCTCGCCCGCGGGCGCGTCACCGCCGGCGGACGCAACTATCCGGTGCCCGGCGGCATGCTGGAGACGGCGGAGAATCTGCGCCGCAAGTACCGGATCAGCCGTCGGGAACAGGACGAACTCGCGGTCAGTTCCCATCAGCGGGCGGTCGCCGCCATCGACTCGGGGAAGTTCGCGCAGGAGATCGTTCCGGTGGAAGTCCAGATCCGCAAGGGTGATCCGCAGCTCGTCGACCGGGACGAGCACCCCCGCGCCGACACGACGGCCGAGTCACTCGCGCGTCTACGGCCCATCATGGGCGCCACCGATCCCGACGCCACCGTCACCGCAGGCAACGCCAGCGGGCAGAACGACGGCGCGGCGGCGTGCCTCGTCACCACCCGAGGACAGGCGGAGCGTCTCGGTCTCCGGCCGCTTGCCCGCCTGGTCACCTGGGCGGTTGCCGGCGTGGAGCCGTCCGAGATGGGAATCGGACCGGTTCCGTCCACCGAGCGGGCACTGAAGCGTGCCGGACTGACGCTCGCGGACATCGACCTGATCGAACTGAACGAGGCATTCGCGGCGCAGGCACTCGCCGTCACGCGCGAATGGAACTTCGGCGAACAGGATTTCGCCCGCACCAATGTCAACGGTTCGGGGATTTCACTCGGACACCCGGTCGGTGCGACGGGAGTCCGAATTCTCACCACCCTGCTGCGCGAGATGGACCGTCGCGGCGCCCGGTACGGCCTCGAGACTATGTGCATCGGCGGCGGCCAGGGTCTGACCGCGATCTTCGAACGGGCCTGACCGCTCAGCTGTCGAGGGTCCGAATCCAGTCGGTGAGCGCCCGCACGACCTGTGCGGGCGCTTCCGGCATCAGTGCGTGGCTGGCATTGGGGACGACGGTCACGGTAACCAGTTCGCCGAACCGGTCACATAATTCGTTCGCCGTCTCGCGGGGACGGAACGGGTCGAGAGCCGACTGCAGGTCGAGGATCGGCTGATGCGCCACCGCCCACCACTCGTCCTTCGGGGTGGCGGCCGAGGCGGCGAGTTGACGCTTCGACACCTCCGGATACCAGCCGCCGAGCCATTCCGTCGGATCGTTGCCCGGCGCGAAGAATCCGGTCTGCAGGTAGCCGATCCGCTCCGCGTCGGGCAGTGAGGAATCGGCGCACTTCACCGCCAATGCGGTGAGCGCAGCAGGATAATTGCGGGCGCCGGCGGCAGCCACGACGACGCCGCGCACCAGATCGGGCCGGTCGGCGGCCAGCATCCGTGCGACGTAATGCCCGTAGGCGTGACCGACCACCACCGCCGGGCCGTTGTCCTGTGCCTCGATCACCGCGCCGACGTCGGCGGCCAGGTCGTGCAACGTGATGTTCGCCAGCGGACCGGTGCTGCGGCCGATGCCACGAGGCTGCGGTCGGGCGACCCGGAACCCGTTCTGCGCCAATCCGCCCGCGACGTCGTCGTAGTCGTACGACTCCCGGCCGAGCGACGGCAACAGGATCACCGTCGGCCCACTTCCTTCGACGACGACCTCGATCACCGCGGTCGCGGTGCGCACGAACTCGGTGGTTCGGGCCGGTGACGTGCTGGCCATGACGGTTCCTCCACAAGCGTAAGACCCCGGGCGACACGAAGTCTCATCGTGTCGCCCGGGGACATGGTCGGTGTTTCAGTCCGCGGCGGGATCGAGCGCGAAGTCGTAGGTGACAACCTTACGCCCGGTCTCGTCCAGCCGCGGATCCAGGAGGAGTTCGGGTTTCGTCGCGGTGGCGACGTCGTCGTCGATCCAGTCTCCACCCGCGAAATACAGCTGCGTGATGATCGGCTGCTTGCCCGGCGAGGTCACTCGCAGATGCAGGTGCGCCGGGCGCCACGGGTGCCAGCCCGCGGACTCGATGAATCGACCGGTCGGACCGTCGGTCGGAATCTTGTACGGCGCAGGCTGAATGGTCGTGATCTCGTACCGGCCGTCCGCGTCGGTGACGACGGTCCCGCGCAGATTCCATTCGGGCAGGTGCGGGGCGAACTGCGAGTAGTAGCCTTCGTCGTCGGCATGCCACAGTTCGAGGGTGGCACCGCCGAGCCCGGCGTCGTCCAGGTCGGTGACCTGGCCCCGGAGGACGAGGGCGGTGTGCGCCCGATCCTCCTCGCGCATCGGAAGTGTGCACCGCGAGGGGAGCTCCGGCGCTCCGGGGACGTAGTACGGACCCTCGATGCTCCCCTTGGTGCCCCGGAAGTTCCGGGAGTTCACCTCTTCGATCTCGTGCTCGACGAAGACGTCGAGGAGCAGCGGCCATTCACCGCCCTCGCCGACGTCGATGAGCCACTGCTTGAGGACGCGATACTCCGGGTAGGTGACGGCGTGCTTCTGGATCAGCGCGCTCAATCCGGCGAGCGCCTCGGTGGCGATGGCGGACAGGCGCTCCGGGGACGTGTCGGCGGTGAACCGGGCGCCCTTGAACTTGTCCGTGGCGGCATTGCCGGATCCGACGGCGGTGGGGCTTTCGAGCGTGGTCATGGTAGCTCCTGGTCTGTGAACTAGCTGCGGCCGAAGTAGGAGACGTCGTCGTTGCCGATCAGGTCGGGCACCGTCCAGCCGTCGAGGTCGTACTCGGCGAGGCACTGCTCGGCGAGGCCCTTCATGGAGCTGACCGTTCCCCGGTTCTCCGCGAACATCAGCAGTTCCGCCTTCACGCCCTCGTGGTTACCGGCGTAGTTGCGCTCGTACAGTTCGTGACGGCCACCGAACTCGCTGCCCACCGAATCCCACAGGGCCTTCATGATCTTCACGCGTTCGACCGCGGGCATTCCCTCGGAGCCGCGGACGTACTTGTCGAGGTACGGGCGGACGTCGGGCGACTTGAAGTCGGCGGACGACGACGGCAGGTAGATCAGCCCGGATGCGACGTCCTGCTCGATGATCTCCTTGATCCGCGGGTAGCCCTGCTGCATGAACATGCGGTAGGTGAGGCCGTATTCGAGCTTGGGGATGACGGTGTCACCCACCCAGGGCTCGGGGTCGCGGACCATGGATTCGGTGAGCGACCAGAACAGGTTTCGCCACCCGATGACCTCACCGACACGGGTCTGCACACCCCGGAAGCCGCCGGCCCCGGTGGCGTCGAGCGCCTTCATGAGCAGGCCCGCGATGAAGTCGAGCTTGACGGCCAGCCGAGTGCAGCCCTGCAGCGTGAAGCGGGGCAGGAACCCCGACTGCGGGAAGAAGGCGTTGATCTTCTCCACGTCGCCGTACATGAAGACGTTCTCCCAGGGCACGAGCACCTTGTCGAAGACGAAGATGGTGTCGTTCTCGTCCATCCGCGACGAGAGCGGGTAGTCGAACGGGCTGCCCATGACCGCGGCCTGCTGGGTGTAGGACGTGCGGCAGATCAGCTTCACGCCCGGTGCGTCCATCGGGACGGTGCAGATGAGGGCGAATTCCTTCTTCTTGATCGGGAGGCCGTAGTGGGCGATGAAGTTGTAGTTGGTGATCGCCGATCCGGTGGCGACGACCTTGGCGC